>CP048620.1:3307573-3310067 GCA_015698305.1 Candidatus Nitrohelix vancouverensis | reverse complement strand
GGAGCGGCGTCGGTCAGGATGTCGTCCATGAGACCGTCGAGGTCCATGTCGTCCTGCTCGGCTGTGGTTTCGGCGACTTGCGGTTCTTCTTCAGGAGCGGCGTCGGTCAGGATATCGTCCATGAGACCGTCAAGGTCCGCGTCCTCCTGTACAGCGGCGACCGTTGGAGTTTCCTGATTTGTTTCAGGGGACTCCTGTTCCGGGGCCTGGTCGGAAGCGACGTCTTTCTTGACGGAGAACTTGTTATGGCATTTGGCGCACTTCACCTCAATGGGCTTATCCCCTAAATGGGGCAGTTCCACGTTGTAGGCGGCTTTGCAACTGGGACAGTCAATCCTCATAATCTTTTATTTATTAATAGGTTATGACTATTTAATTATAGGTCTTTTTGTGGATAATTCAACAGTATCCTTTGATATAACGGAAGAATTCACAAAAATCCCAAGCCCTTTTTGCATCTAATCCATAAATTGACAGAAAATCCAGTCTCAACTATAATGCAGTTTAGTATCATGCAATCCCAAGTATGATCCGATAGTATATCCAAGTATACATTTTCTTATTTCAGAATACAGTTCATTGCAGTTAATGAAATTCCCACTGGGTGGTGATTCATGTTAATGACACGCATACAGGGAACGGTGGTTTCATCTATTTTAGCCGTTTCGTTTACATTTGTATTTATCGGCAAGATGCCCCATCACGTCAACGGGATGTCGCCGTATTATTCTTCCTTCAGGGCGATTGAAAGCAAGGTGTTTGAGCGCGCTGAGATGGAGCGCCAGCGTACGGCCGAAAAACTGCGCGATCAGGCTCGCAGTAAAATCCGCAAGGTATTGCTGGAATATAAAACCGGCCTGGCGGAAGAGTTTGAATTGCAGATGCCGGAGTTGATTTTGCAGGAGAGCGCCAAGTATGGTTACGACCCGCTGTTTCTGACCGCACTGATTATCACTGAAAGCTCTTTCTATAATCGGGCAAAATCCCACAGGGGCGCTTTGGGCCTGATGCAGATTCGACCCGCGACAGGAAAAGCCATCGCGAAAGAAGCGCAGATCGAATGGAAGGGAACTCCCACGCTCTTCGACCCTGGCATGAATATCGCGATTGGCGCCTATTACCTGAATAAATTGCTGGATCGTTTCGGCGATTTGTCGCTGGCGCTGGAAGCGTACAATCATGGGCCGTCTCAGTTGTCGCGTTATTTGCGCAAAGGTTTCCGTCCGAAGAAATATTCTCAGCAGGTCAACAAGCATTATAAACTGATTCAGTCCTTATCCATCTAAGGCGAGACTCTAATCGCGGGGCGCTGTTTTAACCTCTGCTCCGATTCTTCTTTGTTTTATCCTGATGCGCCATCATGGAGTCGTTATCTGCGTATGTGGGCCGTTTTGAATCATTCCTCCTTCTCTAGTCTGGCGGGGCATCGGTGGGGTCGCCCTACTGTGTCCGCATTAAAGGGCATTCTGCTGGCGACGGCCTTTCTGCTTTCCGCATGCACGCAAAAAGAAGTGACGCTTGCATTTAAAGGCGAGCACGATGCCGATAAAAACAACAGACTCATCCTTGAGTATTGTCAAAGTTGCCATATACACCGGGAATTCAGCGCGCAGGATCATCTCCCAAAAGTCAGGGTCAAGTACAAGAGTCCCGTTTTCAACAGAGCGGAGGAGTGTCGGGTCTGCCATTTTGTTGAAAAACAGTGGGTCTATAACGAATTTTTGCGGAAGACGCGTTATCCATACCTTGCAAACCGGGGGGAATTTAAAGGCTTTGAAAAAGAGGAATGGAAGCGAATAAAAAAGCGAATGAAAAAATAAGTCGACCTTCAATGAACCGCGCAAGCATGGCTCGTCCAGAGAACCTGTTGCTACCTTGTTTGAACTTCTTCTGGCTTTCCTGTTGCGGTTTTCTGCTGGCCTTGCTTTGTATAACGCCGCTCCATGCTTTTTCATTCGGTGGCATCCAACTCAAAAGCGGTTTTGGCGAACACTTTGCCGCCGAAGTCCTTCTGACTCCCGATTCGGATGATGCTGTTGAGGTCTCTATAGGCGATGAGAGCGATTACCGCAAGTTATTGTTACGACGCCCTTCGTTCATAGAGTTCCTGCAGGTGGAGGCGCTGGAGAAGATCTCTTCAGGTCAAATAAAGATCCATGTGGTTTCCCCGGATCCTTTGTTTTATCCCTCGTTTCATCTCGTCTTGAAAGCCACTCAAAATGGCGGGACGATTCTGGAACCCTTTCTGGTTACGGTAGATTTTCAGAGCAGTCTGTCCCTCGGCGGAAAATCATCCCCAGCTAAAGAAAAAAAAGAAGCTCCGAATAAAGTAGTAGCGCAGAAGGAGCCGGCGCCGATAGAAGATCGCGACGTTCTCAAGGAAGAAGAGGCTGTGATTGTCAGCGTGGAACAGGCGGAGCCTGCGTCGATAGAAGAGCGCGACGTTCTCAAGGAAGAAGAGGCTGTGATTGCCAGCGTGGAACAGGCGAAGCCT